>NZ_JBJGEJ010000006.1:0-10561 GCF_045062345.1 Pseudomonas sp. 2024-210
GGAATCGGGGGGGGACCCTGACGGCCAGCAACAGTACGATCACTGGGGACCGACACGGGATCGTTATCTTTGCGGACGGAAGAAGTGCGGCCACTGCTCCGACGGCCGATATCACTCTGGATAACACAAGCGTACAGGGCTTGACGGGTACAGCCATCGTGGTAGGTACTCTGGCTGCTGCTGACCCGCTTATTACCGCCAATATCGCCGTCACAAATAACTCAACGGTGTCGGGCGGCAACGGTAATGTGCTCGAAGTCAAAGATGGCAATACCGCGAACGTGACGGTGGATGCCAGTCATCTCACTGGTAATACCATCATAGATGCAACCAGTTTTGCCAATCTTAAGTTGCAAAACAGTTCATCTTTAACGGGCCAACTGACCAACGTGACCTCGATGGCCGTAGACGGGTCGTCTGTCTGGAACATGACTGACAACTCTACCGTAGGTGCCTTGAATATGAATGGTGGAGAGGTCCACTTTGCTCAAGCAACGGGTTATCGCCAGTTGACGGTTGAAAGCCTGAACGGTACAGGCACGTACTTTATGAATGTTAACTTTCCGGGCGCAAACGGCGACCTGTTGAAAGTCAACGGCCAAGCTGAAGGTGATCATTCTCTGGTGGTCAAGAACACGGGGCTGGAGCCGGTAAAAGTTGATGGAGATGTCGTAGTTGTCGAAACCGGGGGCGGCAGTGCCGATTTCAAGTTGCGTGACGGGGTCATGGATTACGGTACGTTTCAGTACGAACTCCAAAAGCAAGGCAATGATTGGGCGTTGGTTCAAGTAGCTGATGACGATGGCACTCCTGTTATTACACCGGGCACCAAAACGGTGTTGGGTCTGTTCAGTGCTGCACCGACGGTTTGGTACGGTGAGCTTGCTACCTTGCGCACTCGCATGGGTGAGTTGCGCATGGGCGATGCGGGAAGCGGTGGCTGGGCGCGGGCGTACGGTAATAAATTCGATGTTGACCAAAGTTCCGGCGTCGCCTATCAACAGAACCAGCAGGGGCTGTCGTTTGGTGCGGATGGCAAGCTGAATACGTCAGAAGGGGAGTGGTTGTTGGGGGTGCTGGGCGGTTACAGCAAATCTGATCTGTCGTTGTCTGCGGGGTCGTCAGGACGCATCAATAGTTATTATGTAGGGGCTTATACCACCTGGTTATCACCCTCAGGCTACTACGTTGATGCCGTTGTCAAACTCAATCGCCTGGATAACAAAGCGGATGTGCGAATGAGCGATGGCGAGAAAGCTAAAGGCGATTATTCCAACCTCGGTTTGGGCGGATCCGTCGAAGTCGGCAAACATATCAAATTTGCTGAACAATGGTTTGTAGAGCCTTATGCCCAACTTTCGGCGCTAGCTGTATCAGGCAAGGATTTCAACCTGAATAACGGTATGCGGGCAGACGGTCGTTCAGCTGATTCGGTCCTAGGGAAAATCGGTACCACCGTGGGTCGAAACTTTGACTTTGTGGACGGTGCGAAAATTCAGCCGTACGTTAAAGTGGCTGCTGCACATGAGTTTTCCAAAGGCAATAAGGTCACGGTTAATGACACGCGCTTTACCAATGATTTTTCCGGTACACGCGGGGAATTGGGCTTGGGCTTAGCGGTTCAGGTGAGGGATAACCTGCAGTTTCATGTTGATACCGACTACAGCAGCGGCGAGAAAATTGACCAACCTTGGGGTGTGAGTGCGGGCGTTCGGTTCGTTTTCTAGGTTCTGCACGAAAAGTAATGTCGTAAACACCGCATGGCACAGCCCAGGGAGACCATCGCTGCATAACTGCCATCAACTGCGCTGTTGCTTAATTCAATAACAAACGCGATCACTCTACCGAGTGTCGCGTTTTTTTTTGTATGTGAGCTCGTCGATGTATAAGTTAAACACTCGTTTTAATATTTTTAGAAACAACCAGTTGTTATCACGTGGTGATGCAAATAATCAGGATGGACTGCGGGTAAGTCTGAATTCTTTTTTTTGTCCACTGTAATAGTTGCCAGTTTTTTTGCCTGTGTGATTCGCTGTTTAATCCACTGACAGTCCTCCTGCACAACACCCTGTAGGTGTGCAGGCCAATGTCACTATTGAGGCGCTTTGCCGGGCTGAGATTCTCAAGGCCAAAGTCATGAATGCGGCGTTGAGGTTTTGTATTTACCTGAAGAAATGGCGGAGTTATACCGTGAATAATTTGACTATTGATTCGAATGGCATTATCGAAACCTCACCGACCCGGCTGACCAGCGGGAGCCGACCTGCTGAAACAACTCGTGCGGCTAAATTGCGTGCTGCAGCGCGTGGAGTAGCATCTTCTTCGGGCACCTTTGAGTTTTCTACACTGCCCATTTTTCCTGCGGCTGTTCTTGCTCCACCTCCTAGTGAAGGGCCTGTGGACAATCTATTGCTGGCCAGTGAAAAGGATAAACCCATTACCATTTCGATTACGATCCCCCCGGCGATTGAATATACCGTGTCGGATAGCGATGGACTCTTCCTGATTGTGGATTCGACTGATGTGCTGAATGATGGCATTCTCATTCGGGCGCTTGACTCTGTTAAGGATCTTCCTGGCACCGTCATTTCTGCGGTGCTCCCTGCAGCGAACCGCACAGAAGGTGTTCATACTTTGCGGTACGTTATTACAGACTCTTTTGGAAGTAACGGCGAATTCAGCGCGCCGGTTCCATTTACGGTAGACACTGTCGCACCGGGTGGCGACCTTGGCTTTTCAGCCCCTGGCTTTGGTGTGCTAGAAGCTGATATTGCAGAAAACGGTGTGACAGCAACCTTATTAGCAACTAATAATGGGGAATTACCCGCGGATATAGGTGGGTATGTGGGTGCTGCACTCGACGATAAACTTATTCCTTATGTTGATGATGAACCAGGCCCACCTGTATTTGTAGAAAATCCTAACTCAAGATCTATTCCAGTTCACTTCGCGTACACGACCGCGCAAATTACTAAAGCAGGGGACGGGGTTAAAGAGTTTAAATATCAAGTGACGGACAGGGCGGGAAATGTGGGTGAAATGTCTCAGGTGAGAGAGTTCGAAACGCTTTTGGCAGGCGCCATCACCACCCTCCTTGCTCCACCCGTTGCTGCTATGGCAGATGATGCTGTCATTATTGATGGGGAAGCGCGAAAAGGCGTGTTGGTGACAATCCCGGCGCATATGGACGTACTTGCCGGGTTATGGGCCGTCGTCACGTGGGGAGCAATTGAACTGGCGCCAGCTCAGATTATTGCGACTAATACGGCACAGGATGTGTTGGTGACGCCTGCTCAGGTTTTTAGCCAAGATTCGGGCTCATTCAACGTCAGCTATGAGATTTATAAAGAGGGTACCAGCGGCAAACTCATGCTGCTTGGGGTTTCGCCCGGTACACCTGTAGTGGTTGATCTGACCACGCCAGGCGGAGTCGACCCTGATCCGACTACACCCGTAAACGAAAATCTTGGACCTCCTATCGTTCGAGGAGGCTCAACGGGCGGCACGGATAATGTGCTGACGGTAGCTGACAGTACTTTGACTGCGACGATTACCATACCGTGGAAAACAATCACAACATCTCCAGTGCCTGCTTACATTGAAGGCGATATCGTCACCGTTTATT
Source organism: Pseudomonas sp. 2024-210 (assembly GCF_045062345.1). Taxonomy (NCBI): domain Bacteria; kingdom Pseudomonadati; phylum Pseudomonadota; class Gammaproteobacteria; order Pseudomonadales; family Pseudomonadaceae; genus Pseudomonas; species Pseudomonas sp. 2024-210. The sequence goes on from NZ_JBJGEJ010000006.1 coordinate 3,626, forward strand.
GGAATGGCACGTCGCCTGAAGGCTCGCCTCTCGGGGATCTCATTGCGGATGCCCACACGGTAACGGCTGCGGACGTGGTCGACGGCAAAGATCTGGAGTTGGATGTTTTACCCGCTGAGCATCAGGCAGTGGGCGGCAGCGTTGCAGTGACGTATCGAGCCTCTCGGCCTGTGGCAGGGTTTGCAGGTAATTTCAATCACACCATGTCCCCAAGCCAGACAGTCACGGTTGAAAGTGCCCCTGTATTACCAGGTGGTCCTGATGGCCTTCCAGAGGTGTTATGGTCTGAGCAACGCCCATTGGGCCCTTTATTTCCGGATCAGTTTGCGCTTGATAAAATCAATTCTTTTGATGGCAGTAAAATTGAGATTCCGTTTTATGTAAATAAAACCCTTAACGACAAAATTGAATATGAATATATTGCCCAGCTGGGCGGTTTTGCCGGTAAACCAGACGGGGCAGAGATACCCACTACAACAATCAGTGGGTTCTACGACGTCCCTCTTTCAGAGGTGACGGCCGCTTCATTTATTACCTTGCCTGCTAATGGGTTCTTTAAAACGGTGGCCGACACTCCCGTAGACTCGGTGGGCTTTCAAGGCAGCGGTAAGCTTGAATATGGCGTGACGCCAGCTGCATCAACTGTGAAGACGCCTGCCCGGCCAACAAAGATAAATATCGATACACGCTCAATGCCCCTTTAATAATGTCTGCTCAATAGTTGATAGAGGTGCCCTCTCGCAAGAAGGGCATCTCCCATTACACAGAGGCTAGTGCAACCGCTTTAAATGGAGTGTTTATCATGGCGTTCAGAACGTTTAAGAAACTTACCCATAAAACATTAACTAATCCGAGGGCAGCGTATCCTGAGCCTTTCATTGACGATGTCACTGTAAACGGAGGCCTCAACTACTTGGCACTGCGTGCCGACCCCACCTCTGAGGTGATCGTGCACTGCGGCCCTATACCCATAGCATTGACCGGTGACAAGATTGAACTGTACTGGAAAGGCAGTGATGGCATTGAGCGTATGTTGGCCACTCATCCCATCGTTGGCGAAGAGATCATGGTGTCACTGCCCATCAGCGTTGCAGACGTGTTGCTGGCCAAAGAGGGGCTCAGCACTCTGTATTACACATTTGTGGACGCTTTTGGTTCAGCTGTACCCTCAAATGAGATGCCCTGCCTGATTAAAACCACGGTGCCTGGCAATCCCTACAGCGCCCCCAACCTGCCGGATACCTTCTACATCAACGAATCCATGCTGGCACCGACCGTCTTCCCTTTAGCAATTGATCAAGGGAACGTGGGATCTGGCGCGACAGTCACCATTCCTGCGTGGGCCTACATGGCTGAGGGGGACATACCCACCCTCAACTGGGGTGGTTACCCTATCAAACAGCCGCCTCTGACCGCCGCTCAAGTAGGTCAGCCACTGGTTATCAAGGTCTCTGAAGCGGATATCCGCGCGGCAGGCAACGCAGCAGAGGTGCAGGTCAGTTATGAGATTCGTGACCTGGCCAACAACTGGTCGCTCAACTCACCGGCCACATTGGTAGACGTCAACACAGACCTCAATTTGCTTGATGCGCCAGATGTCATTGATGTCGATGCCGGCAAACTGGACTTCGACGCATTAGGAGGCGGAATCAGCCTTACCATCGTTAAAACGCCTGCGCCGATTTTCTCTGTGAATGATAGGGTCACCCTCTACTGGAAAGGCACCAACGCACAAGGCGCAGCGATTGAAAAAAGCTACGAACTGAGCGTGACCAGTTCGACCGGCAGGCTTCAATTCAAAGTGCCTAACGCGGACGTTGCGCTGTTTATCGGCGGTTCTGTGACCTCGGTGTCTTATACCTTGGCGTCAAGTGCTTCAGGTAAGCTGGAGTATTCACGCAGCGTTATGTTTGCTGTAACCGGCACCCAGCTAGACTTGCCTGCCCCCCAATTGGAGAACGGGTTGGTGGACGGTGTATTTGAGCCTGTCACCTTGCCGAGTACCGGTGCCCTCATTTCCCTGCCCCCTTATCCGGGCATGGCGGCAGGCGACCGCATTCTTCTCTCTTGGGAGGGCCTGGACAGCAAGGGTGACCCACTGCACGGCAGTGATGACCAGACGCTGGAATTGGCAGACGTTGATAAGGAGTTTGTCTTTGTAATCGACAAAAACGCTTACCTGAACGTAGGTGATGGCAGTCAACTGACCTTCAGCTATCTGGTGATTTTTGGCGGTACGGGAGCCACGCGCAACTCCGATGAGGTCTCATATACGATCAAAAATCTCACGCAGGCAGATCCACCAGCACCCTCTGTTGTTGAAGCATCGGGCGACATACTTAATCCGATGAATGCGCTTACAGGGGCTACATTGCGAGTGAAGTACGATGGGATGCTCGACAGCGACATCATCGGTATCAACTGGAACGGTGACGGTAACTTTCCCAATCAGCCCGGTATTCAGGCGGTGGGTTATGTGGACTTCCCCATAGATGTAGCCCGCGTGGCACCAACGGTGGGTAAAACGGTTGATGCTTTCTATTCGGTCGGTCGTAATAGCGGCTATGACATCTCTCTTAAACTATCGTTGACGGTGCTTGATTTCCAGAATCCGGAAGTGGAGTTGCCGACGCCTGACGTTACCGAGCTGTTGGTAGGGGTGTTGGATTTGACCGTTTTTAGCGGTGATGCCCATGTCACAGTTGCTGCTTGGCCGCTGATAAATGAGGGGCAGCTATTCTGGCTGCAAGGAGAGGGCATTTTAGCTGACGGTGTAACCGCTTACACGATCAAGCTGGCTGATGGTGAGCGGGTTACGAAGGCTGAGAGCGTTGCCGGTGTGGCGCGTACTTTAGCTCGTAGCGAGTTGGAAAAACTGGCAGAAGGCGACACGCTCGATATTTACATGAAAGTTGCATTTGATGGCGGGGGTGATGAGGGCAGTGCAGTGACGTTCCCTGTATTGGACACTATGATGTTGAAAAAGGGTTCGCCATTAAGCATTGATCCAACCCCCGGTAGTTCTAAGTGCAGTACTTGTTCGCAGTGAATGGCCAATTCCTAATCCACCCGCAGGCACATTTTTGAACCGGCAGGCGAGTGGTGGAGTGCCTCCTTACCGATATGCAGCACAGAATCCCATGATTGTAGAGATTAATACCCAAGGGACCATCATATCCAAAAATAACGGATCAACTACGATCACGGTTATAGACCAAAAAGGTGCGTCAGTATCGTATATGGTCACTGTCAGCGGAGTGCTTAATTTATTTGGCACCGGTATTAAATCCTTCTACCCTAATGTTGAAGCAAAGGCTGCAAGCATGGGGGGTCGAGTGCCCAGTGTCGCGGAATGGTTAAACTTTATAGTGGCTTCTAATCATGGCGGGGCGGTAGATGTTGCGTGGGCAGCTGATGTATCAGGTTCAAATCGCTATGTTGTAAATACCTCAACGGGCGCACTTGGAACTGCTCCAGGAGGTACGGTAGGGTACGCGTATTCTGGATATGGTGTGAAGTAGACGCGCGACTACTTAATGGCGGGCAGGTGTCTCGAAACTTATAAGTCATCTGTGTGCTGTTATCAGTTAACCGCGCGTCTTAGACGCGTAATGGGGCATCCGTATTTAAATCCGCGTTTAGTTTTTTAATTCGTGGGCAACATAAACTTTCCCGTTACCGGCAAATGATCTGAAATGCTCAACGTATCAACCTGGCGTACATGGCCTTCAATGCGTTGCAGTTTCGGGCTATAAAAAATGTAGTCGAGGGCGCGGTCCGGACCTTCAACGCTTGGGTCATTGGGAAAGTGGGTTAACCATAATTCGCGATCTATCCCGGTTGCGTCGGGATTGCTGGGAATCATCGGGTATTTTTCCCACAACAGATGCAGTTCACTGTCGGGTGAATAGCCTTGACGCACATCGGCTGACAGACGTTGGTACTGGCCAATCGGCAGTAAGTTGAAATCCCCACCAATCAGCCACGGGGTGCCCTGACTCTCGAATTTATCCAGCACCTCGCCGGTGGCTTGGACTTGCCGGCGCAGGTTGCTGTTGTCCTGGCTTGGTGCATCCAGTTGAGTATTGATGGCCACTAACTGACCGCCATCGTTTAGCGGCAGGTAATTTACCAGCAGTGCTGGTTTTGGCTGGAACTGACGGCTGATGAAGTTGGCATCGGCAACAGGTAATTGCAGGCGTTCGGCGTGTTCGATCTGGAAGCGGCTAAGGATGACCAGTTGGCGCCCGACGCTGCCAAAAATATGCAAATCGGGCACGAAGTCGGCCTTCCACGTAAATGCATGGGTGCTGCACGGGTAAAGGTCAGACAGGCGTTCTTGAAGCAGGGTCAGCTGATTCTGGTAATCACTGGCCTTGGCGTTTTCATCGACTTCTTGCAGCAGTACCAGATCAGGGCGCTCATCACGAATAACGCGCGATACTTCATCCAGACCGACAGCCATATCTTCATGGGTAGGTCGCGTGTCAGGGCCGCTACCATCGGCAAGGTTGTACCAAAAAACATAGCGCTTGCCTGCCAGGTACTGAATATTCCAAGTCATGACCTTGATTGCCTTTCCGGGCATGAGTACCGGAGCCGTGGTTGGGCAGGTCAGTGTCAGCACTTGTTTGGCCTCGGGGCGCCACGTCAGGCTGTAGATCAAGCTTGCCAGCAGTCCTGCGAGCAGCAGCAAACCTAACAGAGTGTGGCGCAGTAAACGTGGCATGGGCTCAGCTTATGACGTAGCAAGGAAGTGCCGAGCATACCGGACGACTGTTCGGCACCCAAGGAGCTATCAATAAGGAATCGTACTCATTTAGTGTCAGACGATTCGCTTATTAGCATATATAAGCGGAATACAACGACTGTCAGAAACAGCTGCAAAAAGCTGTAGAGGCTATCCAGCGTCAGTGACAAGAGCAGGTTTTCATCTTTTGGTAACGCTGAATAAGTCAGCTCTTTGAGCAGCATCAGCGGCGCCAGTACGGCCGCCACGCATGTAAAAATCTGCCAAAAATGCCCTCGGCTCATCAGCACGCTGGACTTTAATGCTGCCAGTGGCCCTTCTCCGCGTAATACTAGGCGGTACTCGGAAAATGCAAAGACGATGGTCATGAAAATGCCGGGCAGAATCAATAACGATAGCCCCAGCACAATGGCCAGCGTACTGATGGCGGACAGCAAGGCAAAGTTGGGCCAGAGGGTCAACGCGCGCGCAAGCAAGTCACTGTTACGGGGCGATTCGCCACGGCTGCGAGCGTCGAGAAACAGAATCAGAGCGCCCGTGTACAGCGGGTACACCAGCAAGCCGACCAGCAGGTCATAACCGGGTGAAGCATCCGGGCCCGAAGCGCTGCTAACCATCTGCGTGATAACCGTTTCAAGAATGATCAGCGGCAAGCACAGCATGACGATCTGGCCCAGATTACGCTGGGCGAAGTAAAGGGCGTCGCGAAGAACAGTCATCGGGTTCATGGTTGGGTATCGGCAGTCAAAAGCGGTGTGCCACTTTAACCGATGACGTTACTACTTTACGCAAATGTTACTCAGGATCGGCGTGAACCTACAGTTGAGCGGTTTATCCGCGCAAAGGTTCGGCAGGCTGGCATACTGCGGCCTTGTTTTTCAGCTCATTGCCCGAAAGTCCGGGCTCCCAGAGGTTTGCCGGTGAAAAAAATTGCGGTCTTTGCGGATGTGCAGAACCTCTATTACACGGTTCGCCAAGCTTATGGCTGCCATTTCAATTACGCCGCGCTATGGGCTGATATCAGCAAGCGCGGTGAAATCGTCGAGGCGTATGCCTATGCGATTGACCGGGGTGACAGCAAGCAGCAGCAGTTTCAGCAGATCCTGCGCAACCTCGGTTTCACGGTGAAACTCAAGCCGTACATCCAGCGCAGCGATGGCTCGGCCAAGGGTGATTGGGACGTAGGGATCACCATCGACATCATGGACTCGGCGGCCAATGTCGATGAAGTGGTGCTGGCTTCGGGTGATGGTGACTTCGACCTGTTGCTTGAGCGTATCGCCAGCAAGCATGGGGTCGAAACTGTGGCCTATGGTGTGCCCGGCCTGACCGCCAACTCATTGATTCGCGCTGCCACGCGCTATGTCCCGATTGAAGGCAGCTTGCTGCTGAAATAACGCCCCATTTTTTACAGGATTGATCAGCTTTGGAACGCATCGCGGTAATTGACTTTGAAACCACCGGCATCTCCCCGAGCAGCACTTGCCGGGCGACTGAAATTGCCGTGGTGATTCTTGAGCAGGGACGTATTGTCGAGCGTTACCAAAGCCTGATGAATGCGGGCGTGCGGGTGCCGGGGTTTATTGAGCAGCTTACCGGCATCAGCAATGCCATGTTGCGCACGGCGCCCTCGGCTGAGCAGGTGATGAACGAGGTCAATGAGTTCGTTGGTATCACGCCATTGCTGGCGCACAACGCGGCCTTCGACCAAAAGTTTTGGGATTTCGAGATGGGTCGCATCAAGCGCACTCGCTTGCAGAATTTTGCCTGCTCCCTGTTGCTGGCTCGGCGCTTAATGCCTGAAGCCCCTAATCACAAGCTGGGAACGTTGACCACGTTCGCCAACTTGCCTCACACGGGTCAGGCTCACCGGGCCATGGCCGATGCTGAAATGGCCGCCAATTTGACCACTCACCTGGCCGTGCGATTGCGCCAGCAGCATGGGTTGCGTGAGTTGAATCACGAGCTGTTGCGCGGCTTGCAGAAAGTCCCGGCGGCGAAAGTGACGGAACACCTGAAGCGCTATCGCGGTTTTTAACAGCACCCTCACCCCAACCCTCTCCCAGAGGGAGAGGGGGCTGATTGGCGGTGTTGCGCAGATCTGCTTTTGACTTTAATTCCCACTGCATTCAAGGGCGAGAAGCTGATTGGCGGTGTTGCGCAGATCTGCTTTTGCCTTTAATTCC